>NZ_JAHLPJ010000002.1:0-47770 GCF_018917845.1 Tissierella pigra | reverse complement strand
TTTCAGGGTGTAAATCAATTTTTCATGTTGAATTAGAAGACCATATTAATCCAAATGACAATGAAGTAACAAATAACGGCCTAAATATTGAGAATGTACCTACTGAACAATTTCCTATTGAATTGGACTTAGTTAGTGGAGAATACCGTGCAATTTGGAAGGAAGGTTATAAATATGACACTCCAATATTGCTAAATAACTTAAATGATTTAGAAGAGTTCCTTAGTAATCATCCTGCACAATCAGCAGATCAAGATATATTACAACAGAATTACGATGATGATTTTTTTAAGGAAAGTGTTGTATATGGTTATGTTAAAAGCGAAGGGAGTGGCTCAGTTAAGCTTATTGTGAATAGAGCCGAACTTAAAGAAGATATATTAAAACTCTTCATGGAACGCACAGTTCCTGAAGAGGGTACTGACGATATGGCAACTCGAATATGTCTATTTGGAATTAATAGGGGTGATATTAAAAACGTAAATGCGGTAGAAGGGATAATATTAGATGTGTCATCTAAATAGATGGAAATAGAATACTGCATATTCTTAATAAACTATGCAACTAAATAATACAATAATTTTATAATCTTAATGTTTTGTAATTATAAAATTAAAACTTATTATAATAGGAGGGTGATAAATTCAATGTTTAAGAAATTTAAAGCATCTACTTTATTATTGATAATTTTATTATTCTTATTAACTGCTTGTTCTGGTGGCAATGATAATATTAGTAATGAAAAAGAAGAAGATCAGAGTATTCCTTTATTAAAAGATACAGTCGTAGAAGCAGGTGATTTCTCTTTTAAAGTATTAGAATATTATTTAATCAAATCGGAAAATGATGCTATAAAAGATTCTGTAAATATATATGAAAAAATCAATAATACTACAGTTGACAGTACCCAATTGGGATTCGATATTGGATTTCAGGGATCAAAAGCTGAGGTTAGTAAAAGAGATAGTTATCTATTATTAACACTTGATTATAATCCTGATAAGAATGAAATATTACAGCGTGATTCAGTTATTCCTAAAATGAATATTAAGGCAGTAGATAATGAAGATGATAATGTAATTCTATTACATAACTCCATGGATAATAAATATATTCAGGTAGAAAACCCTATAGGTGTTCTTGTATTTAAAATATTTGGAGATGCAGAAGAAGTCAATTTTAAATTTAATGGTGAAAAATATTTACTTAAATTAAAATAAATTGATTAAATTACATTAATATCAATTATGATAATATCATAATTGATACCCCCTTGAAAATTGAAAGGAAGTGTGATTATGTTTACCGTTGAAGAAATAACTTTATTAGATTCTTATAGAAAAACAAGCCTAAAAGAAACTATTGAAGAAATTAAGTCTAATTATAAGTACCAGGATGATAAGGAAATTATAAATTTAATTGACGGTCTACTTTTAAAACTTAAAAGAATATCTGAAAATGACTATGAGAATATTGACTTTTCACTTTCCTTACTTGATGAGGTTGACTTTGAATAATTCTCAGTTTTTACGGAAAAAATGAGGCTCTATTTTGCCTTTTAACAGACTTTTGAAGGTATGGTAATGCTATTGTATCGGCATTATTTAAAGAAAAAGAAGATGAATTTACTCATCTTCTTTTTTTGCAGTGTTGCTTCTTACTATTTGTAATTCAACTTGTAATGTAGTAAGTTTTTCATTTAATTCTTGAATTTTGGTATTGTATTCATCTTTTATTATATCTATTTCTTTTCTATGTTCATTATTAAGAGAATCTAATTCCTTTTTATACTCATTATTAATAGCCTTTATTTCAAGTGCTTTTTCCTTCTCTTTTTCATTGATTATATCTTGAATCTTAGAATTTAATTCTTTTATTTCAAGTGACTTTTCTGAACTTTCCTTTTCCAATCTATCATTAATGATTTCTCTATGCTTTAATTCGTTTTCTATATTTATCTTCTCATTAATAACTTCGTTGTTCTTGGCTATTAGTTCCTTATTTTCTCTAGCAAGTTCTCTATTCTCTATTCTTATTTCTTCCAGTTCTTTTATTTTATCTTCCAGGCTTTTAATAGTTCTTTCCTTATCTAAAAAGCTATTTTCTATCATTCTGGCTCTTTCGGATATTTCTTCATTCTCTTTTATCAAGTTCTCTTTTTCAATATTAATAATATCTATTTCTGTTTTAAAGCTTTCTGTTTCTACCTTAAGGGTAGTTTTTAATTCTAAGATATTAGCTTCTAGATCCTTTATTTTTTTAGTGGCCATGGCCTGATGATCTTCGGACCTTTTAAATATAGATAGGTAAATATCCTTTAGTCTTTGAGTATGTTGGTCTATAAGTTTAAGTTCTTCCCTTGTAGCTAATTTTATATTGTCCTCTGTAACAAGTACCTTTTCAGCTGCATCTATAACTGTTGCTAAGATGTCTCCCCTTGTTAAGGTGTTATCCGTTTCCCTTATTCTAGCTTCTAATTTATCAAATGCGTTAGATACTTCTTCGTTTGTCTTAAAAGATAGAGTTTTTGCTTGATTTTCAAACATTTTTAGCCCTCCTTTTTTAAGGTTTACTATATTAGTAATAGTTTACTATAGTATATTATAGTTTACATTGATATTACAACGGTTTACTATTGTATACATATATTATAATCTATTATATTAGCATAAGCAATAGAAATTTGAAAAATTTATTGATTTTTCAAGAAGGAATTCTAATAAAATAGTCTTTCTTTCTTTAAAAACGGCAAAAAAATAGCACTAAGGTTTTATCCTTAATGCTATCCCAATGATTTATTTCAGATATAAATATTCTATCCAAATTGTGGTTTTCATTTAAATCCATCGTAAACTACATAGAATACTGTTATTTGAAACAGCAATATATTTCTACGCTTAATAGACACACAATGGTTGCCTATTATCTTTTATTATGCAAATAATAAAATTTAAATGTACCTTAATTCCTTAAAGTCCCAAGTTTTATTATATTGTTCTTTATCTTCTATTGACCTGCAAATTGGAAGTGTAAGCTCAAGTATAATATCTATTACCTTATTAAATTCTATAGATATTTTTATTTCTTTTTCTATAAATCTATTCCACATATTATTTAGATTTTCACGTTCCTTAAACTTATTTACTTCATGGATGTTTTTTATAAAATCTAAGTGTCTTCTGTTTTTAAAAGTATTATGTATGGCTTCTCTTAAGATATTACCATCAAAATTTTTAGAAATAGCCAAATAATATATATCATAATAGTCCTTCATTCTACTTGATGCTTCCATCAAATATAGTATTGCATCTAACTTTTCTGCTACTATTGTTTCCATAGAATAAGCTCTTATTTCTGGTTCTTCAAAACCTTCTATAATAGTTTCTAATTTAATAATTTTTGACCCTGGAATTATTACATCCCCTACACCTAAATCTACAAAAATCGGAGTTTTGGAGCGTCCTATTGACCCAATTAATTTTATTCTTAATCCATGATAATCATTTTGTTCTGTAATCCTTTCCATACCCATAAATTCAAATATAATAGAATTATTATTATCTATTTCTAGAATTTCTTTAATTGTATTTTTGACACTTTCTTCTTCGTTGGATAGATGTTTCATTAAATAATCAGAATCCATTGTAGCTCTTGTATCTCCTGCCCCTAAAGAAAATAATAGAAATCCACCTTTTAATATAAACTTGTCCCTATATTCTGATTTACCAAGTCTCCTGGAAAATTCTTCTTGCAGGAAAAGGGTAATCATTTGTTGACTTGGTATATCTCTTTTTATCGATTCATTTTTTAACTTTGCCAGTATACTTGCTGGATTATTATTCACTAAAACCACACTCCTATATAAGTCTCCACTAACCCTAATACATTTAGTTCCCTAGCATATTTATATAGATTATTAAGATTTTTATCATTATCTTGAATGTATTTTCTTATAGCAGAATTAAATACTTCTTTATCTATTTTATTCCTATGTTTTATAATATCACATATAGTTTTATCTTTATCATATATTTTAGTAATCACCTTATTTTTATGGTTTTCTTCATCTAGATAAGTCTCTATTTCCATAACTCCTATATCTAAAATGCTCTCATCTATAAAATGTGCCTTTATCTTAGGATATTCAAGATTATATTTATTTCTATTCATATTTCTACCAACAGCTATCTTCCATTCATTAGGGATTCTTTCAGTATATTCATGAAGTAACAGTGCACTTTCTAAATATATAATAGCTTCAGGAAAAGATGATGATATTATTTCATAATCATATATATGGATCTCATTATAAATATAATTTCCTCTACTTACCCTGCTTATTTTATTTTCTGAAAGAAGTCTATCAATCATATAATTGGAAATGCCATATTCATTTAATTTAGCAGTTGTCAAAACTACACTATTATTAAATATATCTTTTAATATATCCATGATTCATCATCTCCTTTTTTAATTAACGGTACACACATAGTTGTGTTTGTGTACCATTAATTAAAATTAGTATACCATAATTCTTATTATTTTAATAGCTAATTTTACTATTCTCATTTTTAGAAAGTATATTCATTAATATCTAAATTGGGTAAAAAATAGCACTAAGGTTTTTATCCCTAATGCTATTTAATCACTTATTTTTAGATAAATTTATAAGCGAGCCCTCTTATGATTATAATCAATTATAATTGATTATAGTCTTTCCCTAAACAGCACTTCTTATATTTTTTACCGCTACCACAAGGGCAAGGGTCGTTCCTACCAATTTTCTGCCTGGTATTTATATCTCTAGCATTGCTAGTATTAAAATCAAATGGCTTATCTGGAAGTGGTCTTAAGTGAATTTTCTCAAACCTTTCAAATATTTCATGAGGTGTGAATCCATTATTTTCCCATATCCTAATGTTATTGGAGAGATCTATTATAAGTTGCGTAACTTCATTAACCTGTTCTAAATCACAGAAACTAATACCTCTATCATTGAAGGTTTCTAAAATAGTCTGTATGCCTGCTCCAAATTGACATCTACCCTGAATGTCCTCACATAGCCATTCAGCCTTCTCATCATCATTTCTAAAAAAGTTTTTCTTTACATAATTTAAAAGAGCGGTGTATTCATTAGTTCTTTCAAAATAAGCTTCATCAAGATAATTTAGAAGTTCATTTTTATTTGGAACATAATATGGTTTATCACCTTTTTTAATCAACAACAAATCAAAGTCATCACTTTCTAGAATCGTTTCATGTACAAAATAGTCTTGATGAGGGTAAATAAATGCAGTTTCTAACTCTTCTGGTGGGCTGGTTAAAAGTTCCTCTATATCAGATAGATTAACTTGGACCTTATTCTGGCTATTATAAACTTCTAAAACCTTATCCTTATAGACCATTCCATAAAGGTTTGATAAGGCGATTATATACTGTGTTAATTGGCTCATTTCATCACTCCGTTCATTTATTTCCCTAAACTAAAATATTCCAATGATTTCATTATAAAACTTCTCCTGCATCTCATATAAAATATGTAATGTTTTATTTTTTAAATTTTTCATTCCAAATAATTTATTTTCCTTTTTGTAACTACACTCATAGTAGAACCTCCGTATAAGTCTGAATAATATTTTCGATTTTTAATTCTTTGGCATATTTCATTAGTTTATTCAAATCTTTATCTTTTCTGGAAAAATACCTTTTAAGTGAATCACTTATAATAGTTGTATCTATTTTATTTCTAGCCCTTAGAATATCACAAATTGTTCTTTCCATGTCATAGGTCCTAACTTCATTTCCAAATACAGTTTCTTTAGTAATTATACCTAAGCCAAACCATTCTTTTTTTATACTATAAACCCTAAAACCTTCTTCTTTTAGTTTAGATGAATTATATCCTTGAGGAACTGTAACAACATAATGTAGAGGGTCTCTATCTGTTAAATCATGAAGATATAGGGCTGTTTCATGGGAATAAATCATTTTTTCTCTTTTTAGTTGATTAATATAGAGCATATCTTCCCATGCATCAGGGCTTATATATACACCATGGCTAACTCTTTCTATTTCTCCTGTCTTAACCAGGCTGTTTAGGTATTCACGATGAATACCCTTTTCTTCAACTAAATTTGTAGTTATAATGCCATCATATTTATTTATAATATCTTTTAATTTATTTTTAGGAAACATAATATCACCCCTTGACTTTCATACCTTAATTATACCTTAATATAGTATCAATGTCAAAACAAGATTTTTATTTAGCATATATTATTACTTCTATAATGTCTTTTTTGAGTGTACCCTATTGAGTACACTCATTTTTTATAAAAACATATGGTTTTCTATGCCTTTTTAAGTTATAATCTTATTAAAAGTGTACTCTAAATCTAATCCACCCAAAAAGGACACCAGGAGGTTTTAAGATGATATTTGGATATATAAGAGTTTCTTCCAAGGACCAAAATCCCCAAAGACAAATTGAAGCTTTAAAAGAATATGAAAAGAATTTAAAGGATGAAAATATCTTTATTGATAAGCAGTCTGGGAAAGACTTTAATAGGGATTATTATTTAGACCTTAAAAAAATTCTTCGTGAAGGAGATACTTTAATAATTAAAGAACTTGATCGACTTGGAAGAAATAAGGAAATGATAAAGGATGAACTAACCTGGATGAATGAAAAGGGGGTTAGGACTAAAATTCTAGATATTCCTACTACATTAATAGAACTCCCTGAAGATAATTCCTGGGTTATTAAGATGGTAAATAATATTCTTATTGAGGTCTTAGGATCTATTGCTGAAGAGGAAAGAATTAAAATAAGACAAAGGCAGAAGGAAGGAATAGCCATAGCTAAAAAAGAAGGGAAATACAAGGGAAGGAAACCTTCAGAGCTACCAAAAAACTTCCCCAGTCTTTATAATAGATGGAAGGAAGGATCTATTACAGCAGTGGAATTTACTAAATTATTGGGTTATAAAAGTAGAAATACTACCTATAAGAAGATAAGGCAGTATGAAGAAAATCAAAGCAAGTATCTATAGGTTCTAAACACTTATAGATACTTGCTTTTAATGGAATATTAATTTAATTCTATATATATTAACTAGCTATTAAAGGCTAGACAAAACAATCTTTGTTCATCCTCTTCCAGGAGCAAACGCCTTGTATTATCATGAAATAATTTATCTGTATATACTTTATCTGACTTGGAATGATAAACATACATGCAAATAATATATATAAAGTCAAAGGGATATATAATATGAGAAAGAGGAAATCGAATTTCATTTCTTGGATTATTATCGGAACGATTATTCAATCCAATATGCATATGGTTCTTTACATGAATTATTTTTTTATATCCCAAATCATCAAAATCAATTCTTAAATAATCCATATAACTATCTAATAATAACCCTCTTGTTTCTTCATCAAATTCATAATCATCTATATTTATGTCTATATCCACAGAGGGGATATAAGAAAGATTATATTTTTTAATTTCTCCATAATCATTAAACTCATAATAAAAGCAAATTATTGACTCATCTGCGAATAGGATATTATAATATTTTGAATTAATGATCTCTTTATATCTATCAATATAATTGCTCATAGTAAATTTACTAGTTTTTATTCCAATAATATTATTAGATATTGTTGGATAATTATAATAGTTGATCTCAGGCAAATAATTTGAAATTAAGCAAAAATCATCAAATTGTTTCATTATAACTTCTCTTTCGGTCAATATTTGCCACCCCTTTTTTGGCCTACCTTTTTCAATAATTCCTTTAATACATCATCTGGTAAGGTTTTAAGTAAGTCCGTAGCTATTGATATTGTCTTATCAATTCTTTCTTCATCATCACCTATCTTTTTAATATACTTCCTCTGTTCTTCATTTGGATAATTAAATTTTAACATATAATTATTTTTTTGCACTTGATCTAATTCATGCGAATATTCATCCATGTTTTTGCCATAAAGCCAAACTTGCCACTTTGCCCTAGTCATAGCAGTAAAAATTTTATTTCTAGCATTACTATTTCTAGATGATAGGGATATTGAATTGCAATTAAGAATAAATACTAAATTAGCTTCATTTCCCTTCGCCCTATAAATTGTAGTATATGGAATAGCATTATCGATGCTCACACGAACTGGGTTGTTTTTATCAACTAAATTTATCCTTATATCCTCTTTAATATCATCCCTTTGAAGTAGTTCATTACTAAAAATCGTAAAAAAGTTACTATGGTTTGTAGGTAAATATGATTCATCAAGGTCTATTATCATTATATCTTTAGGTAATATATCCTGATTTTTAATTAAATCCAAAATTCTCTTAGATACTGAAGTATATTGTTCTCTCTCATCTTCAAAAGATTCAGGTGGATTTATCGTAATATTACTTTTAGCTTCATTTCTTTTTAATATAACTTGTTTTCCGTCAATAAATTCTCCAGAAAGATTTTCATACCCTACATCTACCATTGTCTTTTCATCTACTAAATTGACTAATGGGTGATCTAAATCATCCTCTATTTGCCTATAAATTCCTAATCCTATAGCATGTGCAGATGTCAATATTTCAACAGGGGTCCTATAGCATTTCTTTAAGTTAATATCCATACATAAGTTAATATCTGAAAATATTTCTTGTTTAGAAGGAATTTTCGTAGTTTCTTTTAGGGATTGTAATTCATCATATGCATACACTAAAAAGCCTGTATTAATTTTATTTTTTGTTAAATCTGGTTCTTTAAGTAGTTTAAGACATAACTTAAAAAAGTTAATCCCAAAATCTTGTGCTTCATCAATAAAAATAAAATCATAATATCCCTCGTAGTTAATTTCATTTAAATGTGTTATAAGATCTGAACATACATATTCAAAAGGATCCTTTCCATTAGACAAAATAGTTGCTTGGTTATAATTTATAAAATCCCTATCAACTCTTTCACAAATATCAGAGTAAAAACCTCTACGTTGTTTTCCTCCCCAACTATGAAATATATTGACTTTACTCATATCAGGAGCATTGTAACGATCATAATCCTTGTAAAACTGTTTAAACTTTTCAGTTACATCTTGCTTTAATGATGTTGTATAAAACACAAAAGCTAGATTTAAATTTGGATGAGTGTAGTGGAGAAATGCTAATTTCTTTAACATTAAAATAGTCTTTCCACTTCCTGCTAATCCCCTAATCCTCTGATGTTGGTTAATGTTAGAATGAACCATATTAAATTGCGTACTATCATAATTACCAATAAATGTATTTCTTTCTTTTAAAATAGCACCTAGTGAATCTGTTGAATTCAATATTCTTTTATCTTCACTTGTTAGGTTAAACGCTTTTTGGATAGCCCTATTTATTTTTTTGATTTCTGTTTCTGTAAAAGCTTCTTCAAAATTTCGTATCTCCTCAGCTTTTTCTCTATCAAAATCTAATATTTTAATTTGGGAAACGTAATTATTATAATTAGAAAATATTCTAAATAATGAACTATCGCTTGCTAGATGTTCGAGTAATATTGAACCATAAATATTAATTTCTTGTTCATGTTCGTATAATAGTATTATTTTTCCTTTTGTAATGATTATTCCCTTAACATAATCTTTATTTTCCTTTTCATCTATAACAGGATAGCCATAATATATATAAAAATCAATATCTAATTCTTCCAAAACTTCTATTATATCTAATATCTTTTCAGACACAGGTTCACTTAAAAAATCTAAGCTTCCATATTTATTATTCATATTAAACATAAAATCACCCCTTATATTTTTATATACTTTTATATCTATTCCTAATACTTATATCTATGTTATTATTTCACTTTCCTTAAACCATTGCTATTTCTGTACACTGGTCACTACTTTCAGTTAAATGGTAGAATCTTAAAGGAATTATAAATGTTAATTTGCTATAATTTATAAATATAATGCTCTATCCAAAACTAACTCCTTTATCTCTTGTATCTATTATATAATCATAATCTTTCTTCGATATAGGATTCATGCATAAATCTAATACATAATTATAAAATTTATCTCTAGTTGATTCTGTGTTTATAAATAAATCCTGGGTAAACTCCTTAATTAATGAATTAATTTCTAGTTCATAATAAAATTTTGTTTCTTTATTATATACATAAAAACTATCATACTCGTGATAAATACCATCTTCTAGCTTAAACTCTGTATTCCTTATTAAATCAAATAATTCATATAGAGCATTCTCGATTGAATTTTCACCATAAATTTTACTAATATTTATTAACCCTACAAAATCAACACTATCACCTTCATCACCTGTAATAAAGTTATAGTAGTTAAAGCAAAACTCATTATGGTTACAAAATAACTTTATCCTATTTTTCTTCTTGTATGAGTATATATATCCTAGACCCTTATTAAATCCAACTCCATCTACAGAACAATTAAATCCTTTCAATTCCTTATTAATTGCACCTACTAAAGATTTACAGAGTTCCTCATCATTAATTCTAAATAATGTTCTATGCCTAATTAATCCGTCTTCCTCTAGCATTTCAATAAGTTCCCATTCCCTTGATGATTTTAATCTATTAATTAATGCTCTACTTGGAATTAATAAATTCCCCTTATTTTTTTCAATATAATCCTCTATCTTTTTAATTTCTACCTTTTTATTTTTAAGAATTGTGTCTAGGCTTTCAACTATCTTATTACGCCTTTTAACTGAAGTTTTAGTATCCAGATATTCTTCTAGAAGTTTTTTAGCTTTAGCACCCTCAGAAATATATTTCTTTGACACTTCTTTTTTAATAAGGATAGTTTGTTTTTCTAAGAAATAATCCCAGTCATTTATCTCTCTTTCTATTCCTGCATATATATCATTCAATGTTTCAAGTCTTTTAATCCTCTTGCTTTGTTCAAGTAATTTTTCAATCTCTACATCTTTTTTTATTCCAAAGTGCTTAACGCATTCTGTTCCTATCTTTAACTTTTTACCAGTAAAGTTATTTTCTATTATACATATATTTTTAATTGGTCTTTGACTACATAATTCGCATTGCATAGTATTTCCTTCAAAATACTCTACACTATTCATATCAACAGTCCACTCTTCAGTAGCTTGTTTAAGAACTTTTGGATAAATATTTTGAAAAAATAATATAGTTTCATTATCTAATTCATTTAATCTTCTGTCATCCCAATTTGGTGTTTTATCAATAAATTTTTTTAAAACAAGATAGTCTTCAATAATCTTACTTCCAGTCAATATATTCCTATCTCGTTTTGTTATTAATTTAGCCAATATATACACCCCTTATCTTTTATATATTATCACAAATAACTTTAAAGGTACTTCTTATATAAACATCTTCTGCATAAATCCTTTTTTAATTTCCTTCAATTCTTCTAACTTATGCTGATGAAGGGTGATAAGGTTGTCTAAGTTGTTAAAATACTCACCAATTTTAATCTGCTCCTCATTATTTGGAATCAAAATATAAGCTTCTTTGATGTCAGTTGAATTAATTGACTCAAATGTTGAACCTGTACTTAAATTTGTCCAATATCCATTTTCCTTCATTCTAGTTAGTAAATGAAAAATAAATTCATTACCTTTTATTCCAGCAACTCCACGCCCTAAAACTACGTTGTAATCTGTTTTTCCAACATCACCAACTGGTGCTCTGACACTCAAAATCAGGTCGTTTTTTTCAGCTCGTTTTGTAACCTGTGTGGTCCATACACGAGGTAAAACTCGTCCATTTTTCATATCTGCGTTACCTTGGACAAGAATATGATCATTAGGATTATCTGTATAGTTTTCGGATTTCGGAGATTGTCCCATTGTAATTTCTGCTACTTCTCCCAACTTACGCTGTTCCCAAGGGTCAGTGAATCCTTTAAATCTTAACTCAGGAATATTTTCCCCCTTTTTAGGGAAAAGTTTCTGCATCATACCTCTTTTATAATCTTCTATACTAGCTATTTTTTCTTCTTGTTTTTCTATTTTTTTATCTATTAAATTGAAAAAGTTGGCTAACTTTTTCTGCTCTTCTATCGAAGGGATCGAGACTTTGCATGAATAAAATAATTCTATATTTAGATTCCTCCTTACAACACTAGCTCCTTGCTCTGATGATTGTAAATATTGATACATCATATAAGGTGTTTTAATAATATGTTTAATAAAGTATGGATAATAATTTTTCTTTATATCGTATATTTTATATGATGGAGATACTATTCCAATATCAATACTATCATTAAAATTAATATTTCCCATCCATAAATTCTGTGGGCTAAAAACTATCTGTTCTTTTTCTAATATTTTATATCCACTTTTGTCATCACTAGCAATATTCCTATTAAAATAATCTTTTTGATAGTATAACCCATTAGTAGTCGATGAAATTACCTCATAGTCACCATCTTTACATTTTACATTTCTTTCAATTAATACATCCCCCAGGTTCTTATCTTCCCACTCCCCACTAAACTCTGGAAACCTTAATTCTGGTATTTTTTTCATCTATATCCCCCCTCATTCTATCATTCCTATTAAGTGATCGTACTGTGTAGGAGTTATTTCTTCATCTTCATATGCTTCATATATCCTACCTTCTATTTCCTCTATATCAACATTAGTTCCATCTTCTATATATAAATTAATAAGTGAAAGAAGTTCCTTGAACTTTTTATTATCAATACTTTGATATACACTCATTCAAATACCCCCTATATACCTAATTCCTTATAGTACCTCTTAAGTTCTTCATCTATCGCTTCTATTTCTTTATCAATCTCTATAAGTCTACTCTTTACTAATCCTATATCTATTGGCTCCTCTTCTTCAAAGGTATCTACATATCTTGGAATATTTAAGTTGTAGCCATTTTCCTTTATCTCTTCTAATGTTGCATTATGTGAATATTTGTCTATTTCTTCTCTTTTATTATAGGTATCTATTATCTTTTCTACATCTTCATCCCTTAGCCTGTTTTGATTTCTATCTTTTTCAAATTCCTGGGATGCATCTATAAATAACACTGATTCATCTTCTCTTCTACATTTTTTAAATACTAATATACAAGTAGGTATACTTGTACCAAAGAATATATTAGCAGGTAGCCCTATTACTGCATCTAAATAGTTCTTCTCTTCTATTAAATACTTTCTTATAACTTCTTCTGCTGCTCCCCTAAATAATACTCCATGTGGAAGTACTACTGCCATAGTACCACTATCAGAAAGATGATGAATCATATGTTGCACAAAGGCATAATCAGCTTTTGACTTTGGTGCAAGTCTTCCATAGGCACTAAACCTTTCATCTTGTAAGAAACTATTATCCGAACTCCACTGAGCACTATAGGGTGGGTTTGCGACTACTGCATCAAATTCCATACCCATATGTTCTGGCTCTTCTAATGTATCTCCATTTCTAATTTCAAAATTAGTGTAAGGAACATCATGTAATAACATATTCATTCGAGCCAAATTGTAAGTTGTTGCATTAAGTTCTTGTCCATAGAATTTACCTACTTTAGCTTCTTTTGATACTCTTAATAAAAGTGAACCTGAACCACAAGTAGGGTCATATACATTTTTAAGTTCTTTTTTATCTGATGCTACTATTTTAGCAAGTATTGTACTTACTTGTTGTGGTGTATAAAATTCTCCAGCCTTTTTACCTGCTGTTGCTGCAAATTGACCTATTAAATATTCGTAGGCATCTCCTAGTAGATCTATTTCCACATCATCTAGTAGAAAAGGAATTTCACTTACACTTGCTAATATTTTAGCCATAAGCTTTGATCTTGTCTTTACATCTCTACCTAATTTTGATGAAGAAAGGTCCATATCATCAAATAAATGTTCAAATTCCTCTTGGGATTCCTGTCCTAATGTAGATTCTGTTACTTCTTGGATAGCTTTTGTAAGTAATTCTGTATCAAATTTACCATTTTCACCTTTTTTAATTTCCTTTATCATATTTGAAAATAGGTATTCTGGTTTTATTAAATATCCTCTTTGCTTTATAATTTCTTCTTTAAGGGCTTCCTTATACTCTTCATCTTTCCATGCTTCTTCATAGGATATATTATCTTCTTCTAATAAACTTTCTACCCTTTGCTCTACTTTCTCTGATAAATATCTATAAAATATAATTCCAAGAATATAGTTCTTAAATTCATTGGCATCCATCTGACCCCTTAAGGTATTGGCCATATCCCATAATTTTTTATGAAGTTCTTCCTGTTGTATCCTATGTTTCTCGTTATTTGTCATATCTTATTCCCTCCTGGTTTATATATATTAACATATCTTTTAATAACTTTTCCTTTTCTTCAAAAAGGTTTCTGCTCTGTTTAATCATTTTACTTACATTCCCTATCTTTTCTTGTACTTTTATTGGTGGAAGATTTATTTTTATTTCTCTAAATGATTGAATAGGAATAGTTTGGATTATGCTTCCTTGCTTTATAATCTGTAAGTTTTTATAAAAATCCCTATCATCATTTAAATACCATTCTAAATAATATGGGTTTATATATCTTTGTGGTTCCAGTACTATAAATGTTGAAGGAATAACCATACCTTCTTCACCATCTTGTATAATTGATGCCCTATGGGAGGTTAAATTTAAAAGAACAATATCCCCTTTTGTAAAGGGTATTTCTGCTCTTAGATTTTCATCCTTTGGTATATCTATATAATTCTCTTCGCTATCTACAAAAGAATATATCAAACATTTTTCTGTTTCTCCCTTATGGTTTTTAATTCTGGATAGAGTGATTCCTTGATATATATTAGCTATATCTGCTATCTTCATGCTAGACCTCCTTTGCTATTATTTATAATAACAAACTCATTATAGCAAAATAATAACAGGTCGTCAATGGATTTCCTGTTATTATTTATAATAACATATTAAGAGTATTTGTTTGAGTTTTCTAAAATAAAGTTTTCTATTTCTTTCGTTAGCCGTCTTTTTTCCATGAACTTATATCCTTTTAGTGATTCTGAAATCTTTTCAACTTCTACTATTCCACTAAATTCATAGTTCTCTATAAACTCTCTAACTTGTATATCTGAAAGGTTTAAGGTATTTGCAAATTCTTTTATTTCCTCCGCTCTTTCCTTTTGTTCAAATTCGTTGAAAGAATTATCTATTGAATCTTCTGAGGATAATGTTGGTATTACTTTAGCCAAGAACTTTTTAAGTAAATCTACTTTGTATCTTAGCTCTTTATTATCTGCCCTATCTAATTCAACAATTATTTCCTTAATATCCTTTTCTCTTTGATCTTCATTATCTAAATCAATATTTCTAATTAAGTTCATAATATAATCTACATTGATTCTATCTGTATGCATTAATTCTAAGGCAAAGTCTATATCATCTAATATGGATTCTTTTTCTGAGCTGGTCCTATGATTATCACTTATCATAAGGTATTTACTCTTGTAGTCTTGATATTCTTGCTCAGATATACCTAGTATTTCTTTTTCAAACTTAAATTCATCAAAGGTTTCTAGTTTTACAAGGCATTTAGTCATATCTCTAAATATAATTATAAATTTCATCTGAGCTTCTTCGCTATAAAGTCCATCTACATTTTCAGGTTTAGGTGCTATTTCTATTAATTTTTTTACATATGCTTTAAATAAAGCTAAATATTCCTCAAAGGTTCCTGCTAATACAGTATCAACATTATCTGTTTTGGAAAATATTTTTATGGATTCATCTGTGTTATCTTTTAAATTTCTAAAACAAACTATATTACCATATGGTTTAGTAATTTTTTCTACCCTATTGGTTCTTGAATAAGCCTGAAGCAAATCATGATGTTTTAAAAACTTATCTACATATAGGGTGTTAAGTTTTTTAGAGTCAAATCCTGTTAAAAACATTCTTACTACCAGTAGTATGTCTATTTGAGCTGTTCTTACCTTTTTATCTACATCTGACCTAAAGGATTCATATTTATCAGTTGAATAGTTTGTATGGAACATTTCATTATAATCTTTTATAATCCTTTCTAAACTATCCCTTGAATGTTCTCCTTTTTCTTCTAAATCTTCATTGGCTCCATAAGTAAATATTCCTGTAATATTTAAATCGTGGTCTATAGATTTAAAGACATCATAGTATTTTATTAATGCAGGAATACTATCTACTGCAAACAAAGCATTATATCCTTTAGATTTAGATTTTCTATTGTGATTTTCTATTATATGATTAGCTACGAGTCTTAACCTTTCTTCATCATTCCATACTTCATCTGTATCTATTCCTTCCACCTTAGTTAAATCCTCTTCATCTATTCCTACATTAAATGTTTTTATATAATCCACTGAAAACCCCAATACATTTCCATCATGTATGGCATCTTTTATCAAATAATGATGTAAGCATTTTTCAAATATATCTGCTGTAGTTCTTCCATCAGATGATTTATTTTCAATTAATCTTGGTGTTCCTGTAAAACCAAAATATTGAGAATTTTGAAAATGTCTATTTATATCCCTATGCATCTTACCAAATTGAGTTCTATGACATTCATCTATTATAAATATAACTCTTTTATCTTTATATGGTTCCATAGTCTTTTCGTATCTTGGATTCTTTACTGCATTGGCCATCTTTTGTATGGTGGTTACAATTAAGGGCCTATTTAAATCTTTTATTTGCCTAATTAAGCTATTTGTATTATCTGTTGTATCTACTGACCCTGGTTCAAATTTATTAAATTCCTTTTCGGTTTGATTATCTAAATCCCTTCTATCTACTAAGAAAAATACCTTTTCTATTCCAGGTTCATTGGCTAATATCTGACTTGCTTTAAATGATGTTAAAGTCTTTCCTGATCCTGTAGTATGCCATATATAACCATTATTTTTTGTTTCTAAAGCCCTTTTAACTAATTCCTCCACTGCATATACCTGATATGGTCTCATCACCATTAAAGCCTTATCTGTCTCATTTAATACCATGTATCTTGATATCATCTTAGATATATGGCATTTTTCCAGAAAGGTTTTACCAAATTCACAAAGTGTTGTTATTCTATTGTTTTCCTTATCACCCCAGAAAAAAGTATGACTAAACATAATATCTCCATCAGAATTAGCGAAGTATTTTGTATCAACACCATTACTAACTACAAATATTTGTATATATCTATAAAGACTTTTATATGAATGTTTTCTATATCTCTGGATCTGATTGAAGGCTTCTTTAAAGTCTAATCCCCTTCTTTTAAGTTCTATTTGAACTACCGGTAGTCCATTTATAAAAAGAGTTATATCATATCTGTTAGTGTATTTACCTTCCATGGTAGTCTGATTAGAAACTTGAAAGTTATTTTTGCACCATTCTCTAGTATTCATTAATTCTAGGAATACTTTTTTACCATCATCTCTAGTTAATTCTTGTTTCATCCTTAATATTTTAGCAGATTCAAATATACCTTTTCCGTTAATCTGAGTTAAAAATCTTTCAAATTCTAAATCAGTTAATGGATTATTATCTAAGTTTTTCATATTAAACAGATTAAGTTGATCTCTAAAATTATTAATTAAATCATCTTCATCTTTTATGTATATTCTTTTGTATCCACCATCTACTAATAAGTTTATTAACTTGTTTTCTAGTTGTGCTTCTGATTGGTAAGTCATTGCTATTCCCCTTTCGTACAGTAACTATATTAATATAAATTAAGTTTATACTATATGGATATATATTCTTATAATATAATCTTATCAGATGTCTTAGGAAACTCAATGAATATAAAAAATATCCCTTTATTTCAATAAAGAGATCATATCAATTTCGAAATCTCTATAAGTCTTCCATCCTAATAAATCAATAATTTCTTTGGCCAAGTTAATATCATTGATTCTTGAATATCCTAATTTATTAAAACAAGATATTGTGCTACTATTTTTTATTTTTTCTTCATAATGCATAGCTTGATTTCTTCCATGCCATATTATTTCTTTTAAAGCTACTCCATTTTTTATAGTTCTTCCATCTGGACAATTTTCTAACCCTTTGTATACAATGCTAATCCCCTGTTTTGCAATCTGTAGCACTGCACCAGCAATAAAATCAATGGAATGTTTTTTATTATTTAATGAACTTTCAAGAGATGCTGTTTTAACTCTAAGTGGTTCAATTACTTCTTCCTTAAATTTAGCTTGTCTATAGAAAGAGGATATATATTGCCCTTCTGTAAAATTCTCATCTAAATCTAGCTCTTTTCTCATAAAATCATCATAGAATATTTCATATGTTTTCTTTTGCGATTCAAGGTTAACTCTTAGATTTATTATCTGATTTTCTTCCTCTCTAATTAGCCTTATTAATTCTTCTACAGCATATTTTGTATCTATTAGATATTCATTCATTGTTTTCCTCCTTTGAATTTTAAATTTTTATTTTTTAAAAATGTTGTATTTTTCTTTGTATTTGTATATAATAATATTGTAACTAGTAATTAATTTAAAACTGTATTCTTCGGAATTAGTTTTAATCTTTGGCTGTTGAAGCTTATGTGAGTGATACCAAGTATAAGTGGAGGTCTTCGTGTTGGTTTAGATGTTGAACCTACAGTATCTACTTCTTTTGAAGGAAAAACTAAAAATATCTTAGAATATCCTTTTGGTGTAATGCCAAGAGGATATTTTATTATATGGGGGAAATGTAATTGTCATTAAACATCCAATCTATAATAGATGAATATTGTAAAATAATTAATACAAAATATCTTATACCATTGAGTAATGCTGATATAATAGAATTTACCTTTAAGGGCTCAAATTTGCCACATTTATTAGGTTTACAATATTTTGTAGACATACCTATATTTGAAAAATATAGCAATGGCACTGTAAATGCATCACAAATTTTTAAATCCTTAAGGGACAAGACCATTGATATTAATAAAATATATTCAAGTAAGTATTTTGACCAAGTATATCAAGACAAAATCAAACATTTTAATGTTAATAAATTATTATGCCCAATTCAAATTATAGAGTTTAATTCTACATTAATTAAAGATTATGAATCTAAGCTAGAAAAAGTAGAATATATCTTTTGGAATTATATTAGTTCTGACAATGGATATGGTCATTTAGGCATTGGTTTTACTACTGATAATGGCATTAACTTTCCTAACACATTCTTTTTCAGACAAGATAATCAATATATTGTAAATCAAAAAGAAGTATATCCATTATCTCATCTTATTAAAAAACCCAATAAAACAATTGAATTCAAAATTTATTGGAGAAATGTGCGTGAAAGTATGGTTAAGACATCTCACTATAAATATCTGAAGAAATATGAAACAGAGTATAATTATAGAGTAAATGATTTAACAAATGAATCCATCTCAAGAACTGACAATCACGAACTAATAAAACATTATGAATTACTACGATTAGATGAGGTTAAAAAAGTATATGAACCATATTTGGATGAAGCCGCAAAATGGCCAAATAATATAAAACGTTATTTAATATCTATAATTGATAAAAGTTCTGTTGATTTAAAACCAAATGAAATTAAGTCAAAAATAAATGAAATGCCACAAAATTATTTATATTCTCACTGCCATTGATTAATATTTTGTATTCAATGGCTATCAACTATAATATCCATTATATTAGATTCTAAAAAAAGGGAGTATACAAAATTATTTATGCATCCTCTCTTTGCTATCTTTCCATATCTTTATTAATAGTTTTCTCCTTAATTTTATCCCTATTTCCTAGTATATCATCTATCTTCTTCTCTGCCTTTCTTATTTTATTTACTCTATCTTGAAGATTTTTAAAGTCTTTGTTTATATTTTCTATTTCATTATTAAAATCCTTTGAAGTTGATAATACCTTTTCTATATCAGTATTTAAATCTATATTTAATTTTTCTAGCTGAGATTTTGCATGTTCAAAGGAAAGAATTTCTCCTTCATTTTTTCTATAGAAGTTCTTTTTATTAAATACTGTAGCTTCATATTTTTGATATAAATCTTTATATTTATTATAGGTGCTTAGATATTTGGCAATTTCATTAAAGGATCTGGACTTATCTTCTAGTTCCTTTATATCCTTATTAATCTTACTAGCCATAATATTTAATTCTTTAATCCTTAAATCAATATCACTTCTTTTATCTATCTTTTCATTTCTAAGAAGTAGGATTGTTTCAGCTAAATCTTTTACTTCCCTATACTTTTCATTCCTTGCTTTAAAGTATAATTGTTGTTCTAATGTGTAAACTTTCTTATTTATACCTGATAAGTTTCCTTTGATTTTCTGTGGAATTATGCTTGTCCTTCTAAATCTGGATTTGCTTTTATTTCTTTCTTCTATCCTAAGCTTAAGTTGTTCTTCAGTATAATCAGATCCTAAAGTCTTGCCCCTTGTAAATCTTTGTTGGCCTAAGTTTTCTAATTTAAAAGCTATATGTTTTCCTGTCTTTACTTCTATTCCTTTAGATTTAATTATCATTAAAAATTCATCATAATCCTTAGATTTTTCTATTGCTTCATCCAGTATATCTTTTATCTGCTGTTTCCAACTTTTACCCTTTTGATTTTCTTCCCATTCTTTGTAGTGTTGTCCTCTTTCATTTTTAGGTTCTACTACTGATAGATCATTTTCTAAACATAATCTATCGCTTATTTTTCTTACATCCTTTGCAGATCTCCATTCATCTTTAAACTTGCCCTCTGAATTTAAATTAGTAGAATTAAAAATTATATGATTATGTATATGGGCTTTATCTACATGGGTGGCTATTACAAATTGATGGTTATCTTTTGTAAATTCTTTGGCAAGTTTTATTCCTATTTGGTGGGCCAATTCTGGTTCTACTTCACCTGGTTTAAATGCCTGTCTTAAATGATAAGCTAGAACATCCCCATTTCTTTTGATTTCATTTCCTGTTATATTTTCATAAAGATTTTTATTTAAGGCAAATTCTAAATATGCAGTGTCTACTTCACATTCAAAAGCTGAAACAAGTTCTTCATTATTTGTTTTATCCTTATTAATAATATAATCTAGTCTACCTTTTAAAGTATTATTAGTTGAACTTGAAGTGCTTGATTTTATCTTAGATAATCTTGTTACTGCCACTTATCTCAGCTCCTTTCAATGTCAGAAATTATAAATATTGTGTCATAGATAAAAATAATTTTATGCTTATTTTAAACCCGATAAATTGGCATTTGTTTGGTTAAATATACTGCTAATGTTTCCATACAAATATCTAGTCCCATATTTTATCAAAACTATCTATTCATAATATTTTACGCATTATTACTTGTTTATCTTGCCTTTTCACTTCAGTAAATCCTACTTTTTCATATAGTCTGATTGGACCATTATAATCGTAGTACACATGGTCGTTGTACAACTTTGCATATCCCTCAACTGCTGCATATCCTCGTGCTTTTGCATCAATGCAAATACGTTCAAGAAATGCAGTTGCAATACCTTTACCACGATATTCTGGAGCTATTTCGAAACATACAACAGAATATGTTTTTCCGCATTTATTTTGGCGAGCAAAATCTGGTACAAATGCCGAATAGCTGTCCATATCCGCAGCATTGCACCAACCAATAGAAACATCTTCGTCAAAAGCTAGATAGCCATGAATTCTGCCTTCGTTTAACATTTCTACAGCATATCTGCGAATGGTTCCTTTGATATCATTCCCGAACTCACTCACCATTTTTCTTTCAGTCGCCTTATCCATATTTGGTGATGTGCAATAACACGGTCCATTGGGATTGCCGTCAGAAAATGCTCGATTATCAAAAAAATCTAGGTAATCTTTTGTTAATTCCGGACTCAATTCCTTTATGTCGTAAGTCATAATCTATCTCCTTTTCAAAATATTAATTTACTTTACTATACCTTCAATTTATTATGTTTATCCCTGAAAATTCCTATTTATCTGATTGAATTCATGTTACACACAAAACTACATATATTCATCTAATTATATTAACCGTTGAAAATTCATCAATATTTCTCTTTGCATCTTTTTTATTTCTTTAGTCATTTCTTCTATTCTTCTTACATCTTCTGGGGAAATATAATTAAGTCCATTTAGTTGTTTTGTTATCTGGTTTAAGTTGTTTCCAATTTTACTAATTTGACTATTATGATTTTTAATTATTGATAAGTCTACATTTATTATTAGGCCATCACAAAGCATTTTTCTTACATATGCACTCTTGTTTTTTATTCCTGCTTCTTCAATTTTCTTATTTATTATCTCCTGCTCTTCATCTGAAAGATAGACTTTTAATTCATTTTTTCTTGCTCTATTAGCCATAATCTTTCACTCCTTGTCTTTAGATAACTTTAAATAATAGAAAAATTGAGTAACTTTTTTTCTATCTTTAAGGTTATTTTAAAATCATAATAACTTTATCAAATACGGTTTTGATTTGATTGTGATATTGTGTTCCTTAATTTTCTTTAGGGGTTTGGGGAATATCCCCAATCGGGTTTGGGTGAAGCCCAACAAGCTAAATTTTATAAATTACCTTGAGGTGATTTATAAAATTGTATGTGTTGAGGGAACACATACCCTGCTTGCTATTCTGTAATATCTTACTTAAATTATACCCTAGGGGATTAGCTTAAACAATCTTTGTTTTATAAAGATGAAGCCTTTTTGGGAAAAGGCTAACAAATTATTTTTCACTATTAAAGCATTTATTTAACGCTTCTTGTATAGTTGTTGACAATTCTGAACCCTTGGCAACCTTACTATTCCCACCCAATTCCTGGTACATTCTATATACTTCAATTACATTCTCTTGAATTAACTCGTCATTAATTTTTTCTAAATCTATATTACCTAAGTCATTTGGTTTTATTATTGTCTTTCTCACTATACTAGATGTTACACTATAAATCACATAGAATAAAATATCTCCTTTTTCTACCCTAGAATATTCGGCAAGATTTTTAATATACTTTTCAACCTTTTTACCAATAAATGCAGCATTATAAAAAGATTTTAGATTTTCATTTTCTATATATAACTTATTATAAGAATCATCATTAGTTAATAATGTTGATGGTCTAGCTCTAGCATAATCTGGTTTTTGTAATAATATTGACATTAAGCATTGTGATAAAAAAGAGACACTTACTATATCAACTGCCTTTTTCCCATGATTTTTATAATAATTTTTTCTTCTATCGTAATATAGCCCTCTTGTTTTTAAAAAGATTTCAATTTGCCTGTGAATTGGGTCTGTTGCTCTTAAAGATGATTTTGGAATAGTTGTTTGACTATTTGTCGCCAAAATAATTCGATCTCTTGATTCTTCGTTTTCTGGAACAATGACTCTTATTAATACACTCCTATTTTCTATCTCTACTTTTTCTGGTAATTTTGAAAAGTAATTAAATATCTCTGTTGAAGTCTGTAAGCCGTTAACAATTTCAGGATCTGATATAATTAATTCCTTACCAGTAGCCAATATTGCCTCTGATGCTAATACTGTAATACCATTATTTAACCACCAAAAATCTTCAATAGATGTATTTTGTAATGTATCTTGTATTTCAGTATTTACTATCGTATTCCCTTGATAATCTCTGACATTCGATTCAAAAATATGCTTTATTAATTCATTATTTTCATTAGTAATAAATCTAAAGTATTCCCCCAAGTTTACAAGTGCAACATAGTCCTTTCTTGCATCTATTGTAATAGGTGGCTCCATTAGTTTTAAATTAAAACTTCTATTATTTGAAATACTTGTTAACTCCATCAGTCTATCTGCTCCAATAAAATCAACTGATACTGTTACATTTGGATTTGGAAAAAGACTTTTTACTTTATTTTTTAATTCATTTGCTTGTTCTTTTACATTTGGATGAATTTCAGTGCCTTTAGAAATATATGCATAGTTAATAGAAAGTTTTATTTTATTCCGAATAAGTTTTATAAATAAATCTTGAAATAATTGAAATGAATTTAAAACATCTTCATTATATCGTCCCTTATATTCTGAAATATTATTAGACATTTGCAATAAATTATCTGATATAGTTTTCCATTTCATAATAACATCTTCATTAAAAGAAGTTGTATTTTTAGCCTGTATAATAAAAAAATCTAATTTTATATCTTTAGGAAACTTATAATCATCTATTATATCTTCATTAATTAACATACCATTTAAAAATAAATATATTCCATCACAACCTCCATCTAATCCATTACCTTTTATGCCTTGTTCAAGTTCTTCATAACTTAGATCATAATCTTTTAAATATTGTTCTGCTACGAACAACTCAAAAAAATCATCTATTTCTGTATAATTCTTATTCTCATCAAATTCTTGCCTTATTAATTCATTTAATAGTATTTGATTATTTGTTAAGTTTTTAGACATAACTTATCCCCTTTCGTCATAATCATATACGTCTTAATACTTGATAATTGACTTTATTTGTATTTATATCTTCTATTCTTTTAAATAACTTTAGAAAATACTCTTTCTATTTTCTAAGGCTATTTTTTCTTTGTATAAATAGCTCTATCAAATGGTTTTTATTTGATTGTGCTATTTATATGCCTTTGCATTAAGGATTGTAGTGAAAATCCTTTTTAATAGTGCCTTTCTATTAAAAAGATTGAAACGGAAAGCCTGACCCCTATTTTTTTACGGGGAATGCCATAATAATTATTTAACAAGTTTAACTATATATTATTATCATGACCTCGCTTCTATTAGTTTGAAATTTGCTTATTTTAAGTTTCTTGTTTTCACATTTGTCGCAACACTTAATCCACCAAATTCCATAATTCCGCCACCTATTCTGTTACATACAAATTCATTTGAAAAACAATTTATAAATTCATCTTCTTTACTATATATATCATCCGTAGGATAAACAAGTATCCTCGTTGTATCCAATGCTCTAAAGCTATCTATAGATAGCTTCGACTTAGTAATTGGTCCACATATTAACCTGTCAAACCCCATCTTAGCACCACCCCAATGCTGTCTAATTCTTTTCTTAATGTCTTTCGATGTCCCAATATAAAGTTGACAATATTTATCAAGAATCATTACATAATATCCTGGGCAGGAATACTCTCTTAAGTCTTCAATTTCAAAAAACTTAGTTTGATATAAAAATTTTACTATTTCATCCTGAAACTTAACATGGTCTAATCTCTTGAAAAAATTCATATTGAGGTCAAAGTTTTGTATAACTTCAACTAAGCGTCTTTCACACCAATCATCTCTATAAATCAACCCTTCTTGATCAACATAAATTTCAGAATAAGATTTAATAAGTTTTTCATCATTATTCTCCAATGCCTTCTTATAAATCATATTTTTCCCAAATGTACTCTTGTTTGAAATAATAGCATAATTATCACGAGTCAATTTATAACCACGTTTTCTTAATGTCATAGTTATTCCAAAATGAGTAACTGCTTTATCAATCATTATTCACCTCAAAATTAATTAATTATTAAATTATATAACATCAAAGTTATTTAATTATAAAATTTACTAATTTCTCTCAGCCTCTAATTTTATTTCTTGTTTTTTATCTTTATTTACTTCTTTAGACTTTTCCTTAGCCCTATCTATCTTCTCTGACAAGCTTGTCTTCTCTTTAACCACACTTCCATATGATGTTTCAAATTCACTTACCAATGAAGATTCATTATGTTCCTTAAAAGAATAATAATTATTCCTTCCTGTTATTATATGGTCCAGAACCTTAATCCCTAATGCACTCCCTGCTTCAACTAATCTAGATGTAATACTTCTATCTTCAACTGATGGATAAGAATTCCCTGATGGGTGATTGTGAGATATTATTATACTATTACTATCTAGCATTAAGGCTTCTTTCATAATATCCCTTGGATGGACTAATGAAGCAGCTAATGTTCCTGTAAATATTATCTTTGCCTCAATAATTTGATTTTTAGTGTCTAAAAAGGCAACTGATAAATATTCTCTATCCATAATATTATTAAATCTATTTTGAAAATAACTGCCTATATCCTGTGGACTTGTTATTTTATAAATGTCTTTATGCTGTGAAAGGTTATTATATAAATTATTCATTTCATTTATAGATTTAATCTTATTTAACTGACTTTCATTTGTAGTAAGGGATGTTGGATGTTCAAATATAGAGTTAATACTATATTCATTTAAATAATTTGTAAGTTTAGTCTTAGATACTCCTGTTAATTTACTAAATAATTCTATGAATCTATTTTCATCTTGCTTATACATGATAAATATCCTCCATAATATTTAGTAATTCTTTTAAATCTTTTATTTTATTAACTATATCTTCATTATCAATAAAATCTCCAGGAGAATTCATAAATCTTACAAAGTCATTATCATTTTTAAATTCAATATTAAAATCTTCACCTATTATGTCTTTTATAAGGGTCATGGCATTTATAAAATTTCTTTCATCAATAACAAAATTCGTTTTATTTAAATCTTCTTCGTATTTCATTTCACCACTCCTTTAGACTTTAAATACTTAAGGTTAACTTAATCCATATACATTAACTATTTATATTTCTCCATTTTTTCACCAAAATAAGCATCTAAGGCTTCTCTTACTATTTCTGAAAGATCTTTTCCTGTTTCAGCTTTTTCAAATGCAAGGGCTTTTACATGGTCTGTTCCTATATAAAATGTTCTTGGAATTATATCTTTTTTATCTTCTTTCTTTTCCTCTGCCTGGACACTTACTATATCACTTACAACACTTTTTCTTTTGTTTTCTCTATCTGCTAACTTACTCATTAAATTTCACTCCTTCTAATAATTTTCTATATAATTAAATACTTTTTCATATTCTTCTTTTATCTCTTTTGCTATTTCATTTTTAGGACTTACTACTAAAGGTAGTCCTGCATATATTCCATCCTTAATAGATACACTCTTCTTAACAATTCCAAGTACATCATACTTGCTTTGTAAATGTTCTAAAACTTCATTAGCATCCTTAAGTCTTGATTCATATTTTGTAATTATTACTCCTAGAAACTCTAACTTACTATTTATAAGTTCCTTAATATCATCTACTACAGATAAGAGATCCCCTAATCCTCTGTAAGATAAGTAATCTGCTTCCGTTGGTATAATAAGATAATCTGATGCAGATAAGGCATTTATAGTTAAATTACCTAGCGATGGAGAACAATCTATAAATATATAGTCATAATCATCTACTACCTTTTCTAATATCCTCTTTAAGGTTAATTCTTTAGCTGTAACTGTATTTAAAAGTGCTTCTTTAGTTGCTAAATCTATTATTGAAGGTATAAGGTAAAGATTTTCAATTCCTTCTACTGGATAAATAGCACTTCTTACATCCATGTTTTTACTTTTCTTATTTATCATTTCTTCAAATAAAGTAGCTATATTTATTTCAAAATCAAGTGGCTCTGCACCTGTGGAAATAGTTAAACTGCCCTGGCTATCTAAATCAATCATTAGTGTTTTATAACCTTTCATAGCACTTAAAGTAGCAATATTATAGGTGGTTGTTGTCTTTGCTACTCCACCCTTCTGGTTACATATTGCAATTATTTTACTCATATTATCCCCCTCCTTATTTAATTTATTGATTTTTATATTTCAATATTATTTAATTATTGGATTATAAAAAAATAATATTTATTAATTTATTATAATTATATCATTAAAGTTACTTAATTTAAAGTAATGGATATTTTATATAAATTTATGTTTTTTCATTTCATCTTGAACTCTTTTTACTTTATCATTTATATCCCTAATTTGCCTATCACTTGTCCTTAATTGCGTCAAAGGTTTTTTATCTTTAATATATTCTAATTCTATTTTTTTATAGCTACCTTTACCTAAAACACTCTTTTTATTATCTATTTTTTCTAGCATACTAAATCTCAAAGATAAATTATTATTAATTAAATCATCTTCTGTCAATCCTAAATAATTTGGATCATTAAAAAATTTATATAGATGCGTACCGCATCTTTCAATAACCCATACTGATTCCCCAATATATAAAGATATTGCTTGTCCTGTATTATTATTTAATAATTCTATATGATAAATTCCACCTTTAGCAGCCCTCTTATCTAATCCTTCACTTGTTTCGAAAAAAATAATTTTCATTTTAACATCACCTTTGGTTTTTTATAATTAACATTACTTAAAATTTAAATTATAAATAATTAATATTTATAATAATATTAATAGATATACTTATTTAAAACTAATCAAAATTTGTATTTTATATAAGCTGACTTAATCTTCATCATCTATATCTAAAGATTTTTTAAATAAAGTTATTAAGGGTTCCTTATATTTTTCAATATCCCCTGGTTTTAGATTAATTCTGTAGGTTCTATTTCTTGGAAAATAGTCTAATAAGTCAATACCACTAGATTCAATAAATTCTTCTATGTCCTGACTTTTATGTAGTCTTATTTCCATTCTTGTAATCTTTTTCTGTGGCCTAAATATTACAAAGTTATCTGCAATTCCTTGTCTAGCTAAACCTATATAAAACTTATTATATTTTAGTTCGTAATTTGGATTGATTTCCTGTATTAATTTCAGCCCTTCATCTGCTATGGATACGGTCTTATTGGTTCCTCTTTCAATCCAATAATTTCTATCTGTAACTTCTTTTACTTCTTCATCCTCTTCTACTAATCCAAACTGAACTTCATCTAATATTTTGTTAAATGTAACAAAATATTTTCCTTCGTATTCATAGGCTGTTACTTTTAATGCTATTAGTGGAATACTACCATTAAATAGACTAATCACATTTAAAAACCTTGATGTTATATCTTCTGCTACTATAACAGCACAATGCTCATACTGAGGGTATCTTTTTCTTTCAATATCCCAGTATTCAATAGTCCTTATAATATGTGATTCATCTGTCTTACCTAGTTGTATTTCCATTTCATATCTTTTCAAAGAATCTACATCTTGAAGCAATAAATCTAATCTACCACCAGAGGGTTGAATTCTTTCTTTATCTTTTACAATAAGATCTCCTAATCCAAGGATTTCTGGTCTATTTGCTATTACTTCCTGTAACCAGGCCTCATTTAATTCTGGATGGTCCTTTAAAGAAATTTCTCTAGGCTGTATTACATTAAACTTTTCAAGCATAAATAATTCCTCCCCCAATTAAAATATTTATTAATTACAATATTTTAAAATTATAATATTTGTTAATTTCCCATAATTATATAATTAAAATTTTATTGCTAAATTTTAATGGTCTTCCATAGTAATAATAGTTGGTAATATCCCTTTATATCCAGTGTTTATAATTTTACACAAATTAGAATAATAATAACCATTAATCTTATCAGTGTTTTCAATTGGCTTCATCTCATATATTAAAGTACTTTCAACATCCGTTATTATGCCATCATTACAGCATTTTGGAGATATTATTTCACCTAGCCTAATAAAAACTTTCCCCCTATATTGATCTATCCAATATTTATGACAAGATAACCTATTATAAAAACTACTGCTTGTCTTTCCTATGTATAACAAGGTTTCGTTGTTACCAAATTTTCTAGATATATAATATATTCCTTTACCATATATTCCATCTGAATAGAATATATTTTGGTATATTATAGGGTAAGACCAATGAATCTTTATTGTCTTTACACTCATATTCTCACCTTCTAAATTTTATCTTTGGGTAGAAAAGCCTTCATATATTGGCTCGTATTTATAATGAAGAGCTGCTTCTATTAGTTCCAGGGTAAATACACCTAAATCTGAATCAATTAAAATATCAATTCTATGGCAATTATTTTTTATCCAGTCCCCAACATTATTTTCAGTTATACCTATATCCTGCATATTTTCATCCATAAGAATTGAAGCTGCTAATGTACTTCTAGCTGATTTAGGATTGTAATGTTGACTTAAAAATCTTGCATTACTATTTGGTCCAGCTTTTCCTATCTTTAAAAATCTACCTTCATACCAAAATGTATATACAGCCATTTTTTTATTAGGTAGGCTTTTAGCTTGATGGGGTCTTCCCCTATCTATTATTTCATATTTGTCTTTATCAATAGGTTTTCCTAATACATTGGATACTTCAAGGATTACTTTATTAAATTCATTTATAAAATCCATATTATCTTTCACCAACTTGTAATTGTTTGCCCTTTTAATTATACAATTACTTAATTTATTGTAATTATATAATTAAAGTTATAATGTTTTTAGTAATTTAGATTTTTATATATTTATATACTGATGCTATAATTACAAACCCTATTAAACTAGCAATCATGTCCAATATATCAAAACTACTGTTTAGAAACCTATCATGTACTATTTCTGATGATAAAATTAATATATAGCTCCCCACAAGCATTAAAATAAATTCTTTAAATAGAATTTCCCTTTTAAAAATAATTGGATAGCAGATAATTATTAAAGCAGGTATTAATAATCCTACTGCAAAATTAGGGGCTATTCCTAATAAGAATTTTATGAAACCATTATTTATAATGCCAACATCTCTTAATAATATGGTTAATGCCCAAATCAAAGCTCCTATTATCCCTAATATTCTTATTAAAGTAATCTTATCCTTCCCCAATGTCTATTACCCTCTCCCTAGTTTAATATTATTTGACTTAAAAATTTATTGATTATTAATAATACTTATAATTATATCACCATACTTCTCAACTTTAACTTCCCCAAAACCTGATATAGCTTTTAACTCTTCTTTGGACTTTGGAAGCTTATCTATTAAATCTTTTAATTGAGCATCAGTAAATATATAATATGCTTTTATGCTTTCTTCACGACTTTTTTCTAAACGGAAAGCTTTTAATCTTTCATATAAATCATCACTTTTGATGTTTATATCTTCTACTACCCTTTCCACATCAGTACTAGTATCTATATTATTCAGAAGACCTTCATATTTCTTTGTATAGTCAGATTTATTGGGAGTATGAAAGCTTAATATTCTTGAAGCAATCCTCTCCATATCTGAATCACTAGATGATGGATTAGTTGATTTTTCATTTATATCTTTAATGTATTTATTTAGTTGATCAGCCCTGATTATCATATCCCTTATATCTTTATTTGCATACCTATCGTTTAATATAGTTTTAGGGTTAGCTAATACAACTACTGACTTGTAGTTTTCATCAAAATACTTATCAAATATTAGTTTAAGTAAGATATTTGATTTAACTGATTTAGTTATCTGTTTTAATACTTCTAGATGTCTTAAGTTCTGAGTTATTGGAGAGTAAATACCTTCCCTAATCTTTCTATAACCTAGCTGATAATCTCTAATAAAATTACCATCTCTATCCACCGTAATATTACCAATTAAATTTTTACACTCAATAACAATAACCACTTTTCTAGTTACAATAATATAGTCAATCTGGGCAGATAAATTTTCTATTTCTAGGTGTATATCATGCAAAATATACATAGGTAATCCGCTATTTTTTAACTCAAAAGCAATATTTTCTTCTCCAACTTGTCCTATCGTTGCTAGTTTAATTTCTAAGTCTATTTTTTCCTTTAGATTACCTGTGGCTTTCTCCTGCAATCCCCTTAACCTTGATATATATTCTTCTGTATCACTGTCTTCTTTCAAAAAAATAGGTTTATTAAGTTTATTAAATAGCTGCATTAAATCACCATCCCTTAGTTATTTAATGTTTTAATTTTAATATTTTTATTAATTAAATAATTAACTATATCTTCAATGTTATTTAGTCCCTCACTAGGAATAATACAATTCATACTTTTAAGGACATCAATTATAGTAATCTTTACTAATCTTTTTTCTAGCTTATAAATTTCACTTAATAAATTGATTTTCTAAGCAAAAGTAGTATATAATATTATTAGCAGATTGACCTTGTGTCCCGTGTGAGCCAAGGCTTTTATTTTCTAATAAATTATTGCATTTTATAACTATAGAAGTTTAATTAACTAATATTTTAAATTTAACCTTGAAATTCTTATTTACCGGAACAATCATAGTCATTAACTTGATTTTTCTGGATAGTGTGAATACAGCTTATATTATTCATTGGTACAAATATATTTCCATCCCCAACATCTTTTGAGGCTATATAAAAGGATATTCCATATTTATTGATATAATTTATATCGATAATGTTTTCATTCTTAAAGAACTCTCTATATTCTAATGTTTTTAAAATAAAGGGTTTTTCTTTGAATTCAATAATAAATATATCATCTAATCTTAAATAATTGACATCATCTTCTCTATATTTATCTCGATCTAATCCTATATTTTGTAAATATCTTATTGTTTCTTCTGCTCTAGTTTCATCTACAAAAGACAATCTACCTTCAATACTTTCATTCATATATAACATCTCCTCAAACAAAGTTCTAAAAACTTAATTACTTATAATTTTGATTATTTAATTTTACATTTTTAGAATTATTTATTTTTAAAAATATAAAACTTTTTTAAATATCTTTTATTATCCTATTTAGATTTACTGCAAACTCAATTTTATAGTCTTTAAAATACTGAATCATACAGGACTTTAAATGACTTTCATAAGATGAAATTTCATACCCTTCTGATATCTGAATATATTTTTCGACAAAAGATTCCATAAAATAAGTTAAAGAAAGTATATTTTCTGGCTCTATTATATTATTAAGCATATCAAGAATCTTTGAATAGCTTAATTTACTACCTTTGTAATATGTATAATCCCTATTTGTAAGCATATCAACTAGACACTCAATAGATGTATTATAAATATTTTTTAGAGTATCTTCTTGATAAATGTCTTCATGGTATTCATATTGAGTTAAATGTCTTAATGTTTTTCTCATAAGATTTTCATCTTTAGCATATTTATAGGGTATACCATTACTTTCTTTAATATCTTTTTCAATTTCTTCTGTAGTTATTTCTATTTCATTCTTTCCTTCATTTTCTTCATACTTGTTTTTATTGAAGGAAGGAATGATTATATTAAAACTGTTACTATTAAAACTGTTACTATTAGAGTCCGTATTCTCCATGTCCTTATTCTCCGTGTCTTCTTCATCCATGTCACAGAATTTAGGGTTCGGTATTTTTATTTCTATATTTTTATCCATGTCGCAATTTTTAGGGTTCGACAACAAGTCAGTATTTGCAACAATTTCATCCATGTCCTTATTTTTAGGGTTCGGTGTTTCTAAGTTATGATTACTGTTTTCTTTTATATTTTCATCTTTAACTGTTTCTTTATTTTTCTTATCCTCTACAAGTAATTCATCTGGGTTATCTACTAAAAAGTAATCATTTACAGAAAAGCTTCCATTAACTTTTCTTTGTTTTGTTGTTAAATAATTACAGTCAATTAATTGTCTATAGTGAACATAATAAGTACTTTCATTTATTCCTAAATGAAATAATATATTTTGTTTCTTTGGAAATGATGAATTACCACTTCCTGTATAAGATGCAAAATAAGCATATATACCTTTTGCCTTAACACTAAGTCTTTGATCCATAAGCACAGCTTTTGGAATCATCCCATAGCCCAGTGATTTAATTCCTGAAAATCGTACTCTTTCATTAGTTATATTAAAATTATCAATAACATCACTAATATTAGGTGGATTTGAAACTAAAATATAAACATTTTTAGCAAAGTATCCATCTTCTGTTTTATTTTTTTCCACTTTAATATATCCATGCTCTAATAACTGATTGTAATGAACATAATAGGCGTTTTTTGAGATTTTTAAGCTTTCAAGGATATAATCCCTGCCTGGAAAAGAACTTGTCCCATTTCCGGCATGAGAGGCGAAGAAAGCATATATTGCTTTTGCCTCTAGAGAAATATTTCTATCAAACATTATCAGTTTTGGTATAATTCCAAAACCTTTAAAATTTACTCCTTCAACTTTTAATAAATTTACGAATTTTTCCATTACTAAGATCACTCCTTTTCCTTTGTCTTAGCCTATATACAAAAATAGCCTATTTAAGTATATAAAGATACTTAAATAGGCTTGAAATTTTATCTTAATATGATATTATAGTTATATAACTAAATAAAACTATAATAAAAGATAAGTTCTCACTTATTTAGGTATCGGGGCTAAGGGTTACCTTTATAAGAATTTAAAAATACGCCAATATTTTTAAATCCTCGGGGGACATTTTTTATTAAATAAAGTGTATCACTAATGCACTTTATAAGCAATATGCTAATTTGAGAGTAGTCTTCCTTTTTGGAAGGCTATTCTTTTTTTAATTTTTGCCTAATAATTGTAATTACTTAATTTATTATAATTGATATTATTTAATTTATATATTATATACTTTATTAATTTATTGATTGCAAGTAATTGGTAATAAGTGTTGAAAATTGGTGATTTAAAAATATAATTTCAAGACACTAAAATTACTTAATTATAAGATTATTTAATTTATTGATTATAAGTATATAATATTTTTTAATTATGTCAATAAATTTTATATTAATGGGTATATTTATGTAAATAAAATAAATAAAAATATTTTTAAAAAAAATAAATTATTGCTAATTTCATCAAAAGTTGATGCCTAAAAATCATTTAGATAAATTTTAAATTGAAGTATTATCTTACAAATATATAAATTGTAGGTTAAATACAAGGAGGGATCTATTATGTTTTCTGATGAATTCAGCAAAAAATCTATTTACATATCTGTTACTGGAGTCCAGGGAACTTTAAATATTATTGAAGCTGCTATGAAATATTATTTAAATTCTACCAGTAATTCCTTAAAGGGAAGAATGAGTTTAAGAGAATTAAATAAACAAAATCTACAGCTTAAGGATATTCCTTTATATTCTAAAGATCTTAAGGGAATGGAGAAGGAATTAAAAAGATATGGGGTAGATTATGCTATAAAACAAGACTTATCACAAAAAGACACTTATAAGGTTTTTTTCAAAGCCAAAGACATTTCATCTATAGAACTTGCCCTAAAGAATTACACATCAAAAGAATTTTCGCAAAACAAAAAAATGAATATTAAAGACATAATATTAAAATATAAGGAAAAATCAAAAGAGATAAATAAGGATATTAAAGAAAAAAGTCTAACTCGTGATATTGAAGGGAGATAGATTATGAAAAGTAATAGGAGTAAACTTATTTTTAGTTTAATTATATCTTTTTTCGCCTTTTATATTTTCAATAGATCAGCAGGTCTTTATCAGAGTTTTTCAAACCTTGACGAAAATTTTCTATCAAAAACACTTCTAACAATAGACAAATTACCTAATGAAATTAAAACTAACTTTTTTAAAATTTATTTAGATAAGTATTCTATTATTTCAGGGATTATAGGAATTATGATAATATCTTTAATTTATCTTTATAATACCTTTGGAAGGAATAATTATTTAGTTGGAACGGAACATGGTTCAGCTAAGTGGGGAACAGAAAAGGATATAAAACCTTTTATTGATAAAATAGAAGAGAAAAATATCATCCTTACAAAGACTGAAGGCCTATCTTTAGATACTAGGAATACCTTAAGAAATAATAATGTATTGGTTATTGGAGGGTCTGGTTCTGGGAAAACAAGGTTTTTTGTTAAACCTAATTTAATGCAAAAACATACTTCTTATGTAATTACGGATCCTAAAGGTTCACTGATTAAAGAAACAGGAAAAATGCTAGAGGATGCAGGGTATAAGATAAAGATTTTCAATTTAATAGATATGGATAAAAGTGATAAATATAATTTCTTTTCATACTTAAGGGATGAAAAGGATGTTTTAAAATTAGTAAATAACCTTATTACTAATACAAATTCACCATATTCAAAGACATCTGGGGACTTCTGGGAGAAAGCGGAAACAGCACTTCTACAAGCCCTTTTTTCATATATTCTTTTTGAAACTAGAGAAGAGGACAAGCATATTGGTTCAGTAATGGAACTCTTAAGACTGGCAGAAGTAAGGGAAGATAATGAGGATTTTAAATCTCCCCTTGATTTATTATTTGAAGATCTAAAAGAAGAAAATCCAAATAACTTTGCTTCTAAACAATACGATTTATTTAAGTTAGGGGCAGGAAAAACATCAAAGAGTATTTTAGTATCAGTAGGAGTTAGGCTATCAGCTTTTAATATTCCAGCAGTTACAGAACTTTTATCAGAAGATACCTTAGAAATGGATACTTTAGGAGATGAGAAAACAGCTTTATTTGTAATTCTTCCAGATACAGATAAAACCTTTAATTTTATATCAGCAATAATGTATCAGCAATTATTTGATACCTTATTTTTAAAAGCAGAGAAGGAATACGGTGGAAGATTACCTTTTCATGTAAGATTTTTACTAGATGAATTTGCAAATATAGGGCAGATTCCTAATTTTGAAACCTATATAGCTACCATGAGAAGTAGAGAAGTATCTGTAAGTGTAATTTTGCAAAATGTTGCTCAGCTTAAATCTTTATATAAGGACACCTGGGAAACCATAACTGGTAACTGTGATACTTTGTTATTTTTAGGTGGAAAAGAGCAATCAACCTTGGAATATATATCTAAGATGATTGGTAAGACTACCATAGATTTAAGGACAACCAATCAAAGTAAAGGTCAAACGGGAAGTTTTTCTATTAATGAACAGGTACTTGGAAGGGAGTTGATAACATCATCAGAGGTAGGTTTGTTAAAAACAGATGAATGCATTTTAAGTATAAGGGGGGTAGAGCCATTCTTATCAAAAAAATACGATATAACAAAACACAAAAACTATAAAGAATTATCAGATTATGATGAAAAAAATATTTATAGAATTAAGGATCCATTAATGAGAAAATCTGAAAACTTTTTTAGAGATGTAAAAGAAGTAGAAATAATAGGAGAAATCTAAATTAAAAAAGAAAGGGGAATATTCATGGATTTATTAAATCAAGTTTTAACTTTAATAACTAGATTTGCTATTATTGGTGGTGGCCTATGGCTAGTTTGGGGAGCTGTTGTTTTAGCAGGAGGATTAAAGGATAAAAATGGACCTGCCTTACAATCTGGTATATGGCAAATAGTAGGTGGGGGATTAATAATTGCAGCAGCTGCATTATTCAGTAGTGTAGTTGCTCCATAATTATCCATTTACTATGTAGGAAAGAGGTGATTATTATTACTGATTTTATAATGGATATGATAGAAAGTATATTATCAGGTGTAGGATCTACCGGTATAAATAAGATGGATTTATTAGCAACTCCTGAAACATATAATTCAGCTCTATATAATGGAGTAATGTCCATTATGGATAATGCTGTAATGCCTATTGCCTATATTCTTTTAGGTTTGTTATTTATGCTTGAAATTTATAATATTACCATTAGAACAGAGGGAATGAACCATTTTGGATTTGAAATAGTATTTAGAACTATGTTTAAAATTGTGTTGATAAAATTGGTAATAGATTCGACTCCTCTAATAATGAGTGCAATATATGCTATCTCCACAGAAATAATAGGCAGTATTAGCAGTATTTTTAGTGGAAGTGGTTCATTAGGTTCACCAGATTTTCAAACAATAAGAAATGAGATAGATGAGTTAAAAATCCTTCAACAAACCTTAGTAGCTGCACAGGTATTAATAATATGGATAATATATAAATTTTCCATAATTATTGTTCAAGTGATTATGATAGGTAGAATGTTTGAAATATATATTCACTTGGCCATAGCTCCTTTACCTTTGGCTACATTACCAAATACTGAGCTATCAGGAGTAGCAAAAAACTTTTTAAAATCCTTTGCAGCTGTATCAATTCAAGGTGTAATAATATTTATAGTATTAGGAATGTACAATGTTATTATAACCAATGCTGTTTCAGTAGGAGGAACAGAATTAACACCACTTTTATTAGAAGCTATGCTCTATTCTTTAGTTTTAGTTGCATCTTTATTTATGACAGGCAGATGGTCTAAATCAATTACCAATGCTATGTAGGAGGTGATTAAAATTTCCCTTGAAGTTAGAGTGCCTAAAGAAATAACGGAATATAAGGAAAAGATACTTTTTGGTTTATCTATAAGGCAACTATTTTCATTTATATTTGCAATACTAATAGGTTTTTTATCCTATTATTTGTCCTTTAAGTTTTTTGGAAAAGATGTTGCCAGCTATGTGGTGATTTTAATTACTATGCCTGTTTTTGCCTTTGGATTCTTTAAAAAGGATGGTTTTACTTTTGAAAAATATATAGTAATAATCTTAAGACAAAAGCTTGGAAATAATAAGAGAATTTATAAAACAGGGTTAAGTATATTAAAAATAGAAGGAAAGGAAGGTGAAATAATTGGTGCTAAAAAAACTTGGAAAAGGAAAAGAAGAAAAGGAAAGACAAGAGAAGCTAAAGTCTTTGAAATCAGAAAAAAAGACACAAAAAGAAAGGGCAAAGAAATCAAGCGAAAGATTAAGACAGCTAGAAAACAATACAAAGTTGCAAAACAAAGAATTAAAAAAGAAGCTAAAGAAAAGAAAGTCTCCTAAATCTGTTCAGGATAGTATTAGATTTGAGAGAATGTTTGAAGATGGTATTTGTGAAGTTGTAGAAGGATATTATACTAAGACAATTAAATTTTCAGATATAAACTATCAAATTGCAAGAAGAGATGAAAAAGAGAATATTTTTTCTAAGTATTGTCAGTTCCTTAATTATTTTGATGCTAGTATTCCTTTCCAGATTACTATAAATAATAGGGTTATAAACAGAGATGATTTTAGGGATCAGATGCTACTTAAAAATAAGGAAGATAATTTAAAGGATTTTCGAGATGAGTATAATGTAATGCTTTATGAAAAAAGTAGGGAAGGCCACAATAGTGTAATTAGGGAAAAATATATAACATTTGGTACTATGGCAAAAGATTATGAAGCCTCTAAACCTTTGCTAAGTAGACTTTCAATGGATATATTAAATAATTTTAAATCTCTTGGATGTGATACAGAAGAATTATCAGGGATTCAAAGACTTGAAATACTCCATGGGATTTTAAATAAAGATACGGATAAATTAAATTTTGAATATGATTATCTTGTAAGATCAGATTTAAAAACTAAGGACTTTATAGCACCAGATAGTTTTGATTTTAGGAATAAATCTACCTTTGAATTTGGGGAAAAAATAGGAAGAGTTATGTATTTAAAGGATTTACCTCCTGAATTATCAGACAAGCTACTTTCTGAACTATCAGATATTCCTGTAAATATGACTATAACCCTTCATATTAATAGTGTGGAACAGGACAAGGCCTTTGATCTGGTTAAGCAAAAGATTTCTTTTATGGAACAACAAAAAATAGATGAACAAAAGAAAGCTCAAAAATCAGGTTATGATTCTGATATGATTCCCTATGAATTAAAATATTCCCTTGCAGAAGCAGAGGAACTTTTGGATGATTTACAAAATAAAAATCAAAGGATGTTTAAGGCAACTATTTTAATATTTACTTCGGCTAATTCAGATGAAGAATTAGATGAAAATGTATATCAAATTCTTTCTACTGCAAGGAAGAATAATTGTAAAATAGGTTATCTTGATTATTTACAGGAAGAAGGATTAAACTCAACTCTTCTTTTAGGCCATAATTTTGTAGAAATTCAAAGGACATTAACAACTGCAAGTACAGCTATATTCATTCCTTTTACTACCCAGGAATTATTTCAAAAAGGTGGAATGTACTATGGACTTAATGCTTTATCAAGAAATTTAATCTTCTTTGATAGAAAGACTTTAAAAAATGCCAATGGATTCATTTTAGGAACCCCAGGAAGTGGTAAGTCTTTTACTGCGAAAAGAGAAATGGTAAATGTTTTACTTAATACGGATGATGAAGTTATGATTATAGATCCAGAATCTGAATATTCCTATCTGGTAGAAGGTTTTGGTGGAGAAGTAATAAATGTATCTTCGGCAAGTAATGTAAATATCAATCCTTTGGATATAACAATGAATTATGCTGATGATGAAGACCCCTTATCTCTTAAGGCTGAGTTTATCCTATCTCTTTGTGAATTATTAATAGGTGGGAGAAATGGAATTACTGCATCTGAAAAAACCATAATAGATAGAGCTGTAAGATTAACGTATGCACCACATTTTTCAAATCCTAAGAAATATCCAGTACCAACTTTGGTGGATTTTTACGAGGTATTAAAAAAACAACCTGAACAGGAAGCAGAAGCCATAGCCTTATCTCTAGAATTATATGTAAAGGGAAGCCTGGGTGTCTTTGCTAAGCCGACAAATATCGACATAAACAATAGGTTAGTATGCTTTGATATAAGAGACCTTGGAAAACAACTAAGAACCATGGGAATGTTAATTGTTTTGGACCAGATTTGGAATAGGATAACTCAAAATAGAGCCATAGGTAAAAGAACTTGGATTTATATGGATGAGATTTATCTATTATTTCAAAATGAATATTCAGCGAATTTTTTATTTGAGCTATATAAAAGGGCAAGAAAATGGGGTGCAATACCAACAGGAATTACCCAAAATGTTGAGGATCTTCTTATTTCAGATTTAGCAAGAAGAATGCTATCTAACTCAGATTTTATAATAATGATGAATCAAGCAACTACTGATAGATTAGAATTAGCACAACTCTTAAACATATCAAATGAACAGCTAGGATATGTTACCAATGCAAATGAAGGGCAGGGACTATTATTTAGTGGGAATTCTATTATACCTTTTATAGACAAGTTCCCAACTAATACGAACCTTTATAGGATGATGACTACGAAACCTGATGAAATAAGATTAGATAAGGATGAGAGTTATGAAAAAGCCCTATAATTCTTCTAAGGATAATATAATTAAAAATAGTACCACTAATTATGGTGGTAATATTGATAGTGTCATAAAAGAAGATAAAAAGGGTATTGAGAAAACCTATATTAAAGAAGGATATGATTATAGAAAAGAAGTTACTATAAAAACACCTGAAAATATTAGTAGAGAATTAAAAAGTAATAACTATAAAAGTAGAGAAATTCATAGTGGAAAATATGATGAAATAAAATACAATAAAAACGAAGAAATTTCTTATAGAAATAATTATAAGGAAAAGAAAAGCCAAAAACCAGACTATAATAAAGAAGAAATAGATAGGGTTAAGTCTTATGGAGAATCAGATACCAAAAAATATACATTGAATGAAGAAATAAGACTAAATATTTCTGAAGATAAAAGTAATACAGAAAATATAAGATATAGAGAAAGTAGATATAGCAATAAAAATACTACTGATTCCTCTGAAAGTATTAATTTTACTGAGCAAAAAATCAAATCATTATTAAATAATGAAAAATCAAATATAGATAGGGTAACTTCCTATAGAAATAAAGATAGTAAAATTCCCTCTTATAAAATACATGAAGAAAATACACAACCAACTCCTGAAAATATAGCAAATTATGGGAAAAATCACGGAAAACATGACACAGATTTTATATCTACAGGAAAGGCCGGTTCCTTTATATTAAGAAAATTAAAGTCAAAGGATATGATTTATTATGAGAATAGACATGAAGATAACAATATATCCAAACTTATTGATAGAGATGGTACTAATCTTCTAAAGGATAGAGGAAAGAAAGAAAAAAGAAGAGGTAATTTTGAAGGAAGGAATGAAGAAAGAACCATAAGACCTGATGGAATTATTGAAAAAAATCTTACTACAAGAACCCTAGAAAATAGATATATAAGAAGTAGATTTGCTGAAAACATGGGTGATGGTGATGAAAACTTTTCAATTAATTTATCAAAGTCAGGAATTATATCTGGTGAAAAAACTTTAAAACTAGGTGCAAATTTAGGAAGATATACAAGTGTAAAAGCTATTAATCTTTTAAAAAAAGAAAAAATAGATAATATTAATTTAAAATCTACACTAACTAGGTCAACTAAAGATGCCATTATTAATTTTAAAGGTGGAAATAGTGATGATTTTGGTATTCAAACTGTAGTAAATACCAAGGATAAAGCTATTCAAGCAGGAAGAGTATTAATAGATAGAAAAGGCTTTATAAAAACCAGTGTGACTAATTTTGAATTACAAGGAAATCAAGATTTAGGAATAAGAGCTGCTATTCAAACTAAGGATGCTACAGTTCTAGGAACTAGAGTTGTAAAAGGTGTTTATGGTACTACAAAGGCTACTGCAAAAACAGCTAAAAGAACTTATCAAATAGGAAAAAAGGCTACACAAAAGGTAGCTTATGAATTTAATAAGTTTTTTAAAATTCTATCTAATCCAATGGTATTAAAGGGAATTATCAGCATAATGATTCCTTTGGCCTTAATATTAATAATTGTATCTACTGTGACTGCAATTTTTCCAACTTCAACAGCAATAGCCTCATATCCCATAGCAGAAGTGGAATTTATAGAAGAACTTCAAAATAATATTAATACCTGGAATGAAGAAATAAACTCTACTATTCAAGGATATTACAGTTATTATGATGATGTATTAATTTTAAATGATGATATGGTACTTGTTCAGCTAAGGGATGTGTTAGCAATAGTAGCTGTGGAAACTCAACAGGATATTGGATTTAAGGATATGCCCCTTGCAAAAGATATATATGAAATGTTTTATTCTTTAGATACAGAAGTTCAAATTTATGAAGAAGTTGAATCTTACTATGATTCAGAACTTGAAGAGTATGTAGATTTTGTAGTAGAAAAAAAGAGAATAATAGTAGATTTAATAAATTTTTCTATTGAAGATGTTGTTGATACTTTAAACTATGATGAAACCAATAAGGAGTGGGCTATAACATTATCTTTGGCTGACTTAACAGAAATGTATCCTGATTTAATAGTAACAAATGAACTTTATTATCCTAGTATGCCTAGCTTAACACCAGAAGAAATAGAAGAATATGGTGGTAAATTTATACATCCTACAAATGGAGTGGGATATATTAGTTCATATTTTGGCTATCGGACAGATCCTATAACTAAGGAAAGAAAGTTTCATAGTGGTTTAGATATAGCAGGAAATGATAGAAGTCCTATATATGCTGTTCAAGATGGAGTAGTTATTTTTGCAGGTGTAAATGGTGGCTATGGAAATTGTATCATTATAGATCATGGTGGTGGAATGATTACTCTATACGCACATTGTAGCTCTCTTGAAGTTACAAAGGGGCAACCTATATTAGGCGGAGATTATATAGGAAGGGTAGGTAATACTGGAAGATCAACAGGTCCCCATCTACACTTAGAAGTGAGAATAAACGGAAAGTTAATAAATCCAATAAATTTTTTATAGGAGGATAAAGATGGAGAAGAAGATATTAACAAAACAAGAACAGATAGAAAAATTAAGGACTCGAATTAAAAAAGATGAAGAGAAGATAAAAAAATTAGAGGAAGAAATTGAAGAAATCAAAGTTTTAGAAATTAAAGGTGTAATAAAGGAAATAGATATGCCTATATCAGAGGTATTGGCTTTATTAAGAGAAATGAAAAGTTAAATTGGGGGGAAAACCATGAAAAAGCTATTAATTTTTTTACTCATAACACTTCAGCTATTTACTGTAATGGCTTGTAGTAAAAAAGAAGATAATATACTTGTAGGAACTTGGATTGATAAAGATAGAGATACTCTTACCTTAAAAGAAAATGGAGAATATGAGTCTACTCACTATTATGATAAGGAAGGTACATGGAAAGTTGAAGAAGATGTTTTAATATTTAAGAGTGCTTTTAGAGAATTGAATAAAAAGTTTAAAATAGAAGAAGATGGAGGCAATATATATTTATCCTTTGATGAGACAGATATTTTTGGAAATAAAAAAGATAGACAGTTTGTAAAGGAAATAAAGTGAAATTAAAGGTGGTGCTATTTTGAAATTTGGATATGTAAGGGAAAGTATGGATGAAAATGACATGGATTTTCAAATAGATGCACTTGAAAGCTATGGTGTTGATGAAATCCATATAGAATACTCATATAATAAGAATCCTAAAAATACAAAATTAGATGAACTAATTGAAAAACTAAGAACAGGGGATACATTAGTAGTTTATGAGTTAGACAGGCTTGGAAAAACAATAAAGGGACTACAAGAACTGGCAGAATATTTTTCTCTTAAAAAAATAAATCTGATAGTTATAAAAGATAATATAGACACTACCACAAATATAGGCAGATATTTTCTTTATCTTATGTGTATTTTAGGTGATATGGAAAGAAGTGTATTACAGGAAATAACTAAGATAGGAATAGAAACTGCTAAATCAGAAGGTAGAGCAGGGGGAAGGCCTGGAAAGCCTGATAAAGAAGTTAAAGAAGTTTTAAGATTATATAAAAAAGGAAGATATTCTATTGGGGAAATAAGTGAAAAAACTGGATGGGCTACTTCAACTATTTATAAATACATAAGAGAAGATAAGAAGAAGCCATGATTTCTAATTAATAGAGGTGATTAGGATGAAAGAAGATAAGGTTCAAGAACTCACTAAACAATTAGAAGAAGGAATTAAAGACTTATATAATAGTGATAAATATAAAGACTATTTAGATGTTATGAGTAAATTTCATAATTATAGTTCTAATAATATAGGGCTGATTTTGTTACAAAAACCAGATGCTACAAAGGTGGCCGGATTTAATTCTTGGAAAAATAACTTTAAGAGATTTGTAAGTAAGGGGGAAAAAGGAATTGCTATTTTAGCTCCTGCTCCTTATAAAAAGATAGTAGAAGTTGATAAAATAGATTCTATAACTAAAAAACCTATATTAAATAATGATGGTACAAAGGAAAAAGAACAAAAGGAAATAACTCAAAATTATTTCAGAGTAGTTTATGTATTTGATATATCTCAAACCAATGGAGAGCCTTTACCAGAATTAGCAACAAAACTTACTGAGGAAGTTAAAGGTTTTGATGATTTATTTTTAGTTCTCAAAAATGTATCTGAATTTCCTATTGAATATGAGGATATAAAATCTAGTGCCAATGGATATTGTGATCCAGTCAATAAAAGAATAGCTATTAAAGAAGGTTTAGGGGAAGCACAAATAATTAAAACTACAATACATGAAATAGCCCATTCAATTCTTCATTCTGATATTAAAAACAAAGAAAAGGATAGTTCTACTAGGGAAGTAGAAGCTGAAAGTATAGCCTATGTTGTATCTAATGTTTTAGGAATAGATACATCAAGCTATAGCTTTGGATATGTTGGAGGTTGGAGCAAGGATAAAGAATTAACTCAGCTTAAATCATCCTTAGATACTATACAAAAGACAGCCCATGATTTAATATCAAATGTAGAGAAGGAATTATTACTACTACAAAGAAATAGGGAAAACAACTTAAAGATAAGTCTTTATGATGGAGAAGTTGATTTAGATAGAATTAAGGAAGAAAATATAGAAAAACTTCCATTAAGTAAAAAAATTAAAGAGGCCAAAGAAAAGGCTGATAAGGTGAATAAAGATATTAAGCCTGAAATAAATGTAGAGATTGAGAGAAATTAAGTAATTATATAATTAAAAAGGCAACGAATCAAGAATTTAACCTAATAGCTATACAAATAGATATAAAATATAAACCTAGGTTTATAAAAGGGGAGAAACAAGATGAATGATTTATATTGGTTATTTGATATTATAATACCATTAATGATGATAATTTTAGGATATTTGTTTTATAGACATCCACCAAAGACTATTAATTATATATTAGGATATAGAACTAGAAGATCAATGTCATCACAAGAAAAATGGAATTTTGCAAATAAAAGAATGGGTCAACTTTGGTTTAAATGGGGCTGGGTATTATTAATCTTAGTATTATTAACTAGGCTATTATTGCCTATAGAGAGTGAAACTTTTGTTCAGATTAATATGTATATAGGGTTAATATTTATGCTGGCACCAATTATAATAGTCGAAAAGGAATTAAAGAAAATGTAGTTAATCGAACAATAAGAATTAAATAATTTTAAAACTAAATAATTAAGATTACTTATAATTAATAAATTATAATTTTACAAAGGTGGTGAACTATTTGAAGGCCCTAATAAATGTAGATTTATTGGAAGCATTAAGGTCTATTGTTAAACTAAAGGTAGACCATTATCAATCAGATATTACTTATGATATTTTAGATTTGGCTAGTTCCAAAGAAAATGATTATTTTTGTTTTATGGCCAGAGAAGCGGGTACCTGGTTATTTGAACAGAAACAAGTCTATATTAAAGATACCCAGGCTAATATTACATGGAAGTCCTATGAAAATAGTGATGTATCCACCTATGCAGTAGAAATAACTCATAAAGAAGAAGGAAAGATATTAGGAAATATTTATGAAATAGATTATCAAAAAACCCTGGAAGATATTAAGGTTAACGAAAAGGAAATAGAAAAAATAGAAGTAACTTTTGTTAATGATAATAAGATTATTTTTGATGTAGAAAGTTTTAAAAATAATAAAAATGATATTATTAGAGATTATGGAGAAATAAAGGACACAAAGGATCTTATAAAGGATTATTTTGATTTTACAATTCACCAAAATAAATTAAATGCTGAAAGATTAAAAGTAAAAAGCATAATAAAACTTGATGATTATCTATATGGATTAAATAAAGAAAGGTTAAATGATATTGGTTATAAGAAAAATGATATTTTTTATATAAGTAAAGATGATGCAGATAAGATGCTTAATCAGACTAATATTAATGTCTATATGATAAAGGGAAATGAAAAAGTAAAAATAGATACTTTAGCAAATACTTATGAAAAAATTACTTATGGTATCTGGATTGAGGATAAGAAAAGATTTGATAATTTTGATAGAAATGAATTAAATAAAATAATCAGAGAAAAAATAAATGGAAATAGGAAAAAAGAAAAATTAATAGATTTTGGATATAGGGGAAATGATCTTTATTTATTAGATAGCCATCAGGAAATAAAAAATGCATTTATTCAAGATATAAGGATATATGGAGTAGATAAGGATTTAAATAAAATAGTATTAAAAAATATGAAGGAAGTTTCAGATCAACTAAAGCAGAAAAATATTATCGCAGTAGATATTAATGATAAAGAAAAAATAGGGGAATTATTATATAAAAATAATCAATCCAATTATATTGATATATTGGATGATAAGGAAATAAGGACAATAATAAATATGCAGATTAAAGAGGCTACTTATTTTGATAAAATTGAAGAAAGTGACGGAGAGTATCTAGCTAAAAATATTGAAGCTATTGCTGAAAAGCTTATTAAAGAATATGATAAGGATATAAAGATAGCAGAAAAAATAGAAGATATTATTAAAGAAACATTAAAAGAAAAGGTAATGGAAGGAAGGAATACAGAGAAATCTCTAAGAGGAAAAATTGAAGCTGCTAAGAGTAAGGCTGATAAAAGTAATCAAGGTAAGGATTTAAGAACAAGTAAGGATATGGAAAGAAATTAATAAATATTATAATTGAATAATATTATAATTATAGTTTGTTATTTAATGTACATCAGTATATTAATGCGAAATAGCAAATCACTTCAAATTTTATGGAGGGAATACATGAAACAGGCAACTTTAATTTTAATTATTATGTTAATCCTATTTTCTA